>NZ_JAECVY010000030.1:0-13794 GCF_016055075.1 Thermoactinomyces sp. CICC 10522
TTTGCAAAAGGTACGCATCAGTAACGTCATGCAAAAGTTGAATGTGAAAGGACGGTCCCAAGCCGTAGTGGAGTTGGTAAGATTGGGCGAATTAAAGATCTAGTCTGTATGTGACCCTGCCGCATTTGCAAAGAAGGCAGGGGTTTTTGTTTTGGGAAAAAGGTCGACTGGATTAATGATTTCAGTACAAAGACCAGATGGACGGATTTTTGCAAATCAATGAAGAGGAAGCCTAAGTCATGCGGAAGATCTTCGATTGGTATACAAAGACGGGTGGGGTTCTAAGCGGATAACCAGCGAATTTCGGATCGCTGAACATGGCTTACACTGTTGCTATTAGTGTTTGCCGTTCTGGTTATTGTTGCATTGCCCCAATTTATTGACATGTTAATATTTGGCTCCAGCCACGATGCCATACTGGGCCAATCAACAGGTAAAATTTCTCCGTCCCAAGCCTTCGCCTCGATGTTTAGCAAGATTGCCAACTATATCGGAGGGATTCCGAGCGGAAAAAGCTTCACCTATCAGGCTTATCTCTACTATAACTCCAATTCGCACGAACAGGTAACAGAGACGCGCAATTTTTTCACCGATACACGATCCTTTATGGTCTTTTCAGCAGTCAATATGGTTTCAACCAGTCTGCTCGCCCTGCTGTCAGGAACATTCCTTGGTCTTTTCCTGGCTCGTTCCGGCATCTTGATCCGGACACTTCTGGAATTTATGGCGATCATTCCGGATTTTGCCGCAGCAATTTCCCTCCAACTTCTGGTTGTGTTTATCTTCCAGCAGACCGGCTGGCTGGTGGCAGAGGTGAATACAACCGTTTTTGGCACCGCTTATCTGTTGCCCTTTCTGACTTTATGTTATTTGCCTTTTACATATATGATGCGGATGGTCGCCCTTCAAGGGTACAAAGTTTTGACAGAAGACTATATTTTGACAGCCAAGTCCAAGGGGCTGAAAAAATGGACGATCTACGCCCGGCATGTACTCCGGAACGTTTTGCCCGTGATCAAAGCGGATTTGTTCCGGATCGCCTCGATCATGACCGGAAACCTGATCGTGATTGAATATCTGTTTAACTCCCCGGGTATCACACGCTTCCTGATCCCCAGTCTGGACCGGAATTTGGAATTGAAAACAGCCCTGGTTTATCAAAAGCCGAATCTGTTTAATCAATATCCGGTCATGGTGAATTCACTATGGAGTTTGATCCTGATCTTTTTCATCACCTATGGCTCCATGCGTTTAGCCATGTTCGGATTGGAACGGGGGTTCGCCAATGACTAAGCCTGCCCACGAAAAAATATACCTTTGGAGCGGCCTGATTTTCCTGACAATCTTTGCTGTGATGGCGATCATCGGACCTTTTGTTGCCCCCTACTCGCCGAAATGGGAAAAACCGCTCGATTTCAAAGGTTCGACTCCGATCACCGCCCCCTCCCCTCCGGATCATGAAAACTGGTTTGGTAAAGATCAAAGGGGACGAGACTTTTTTTCGTTAATGCTTTACGGCTTAAGGCAAACGCTGGGCTTCGTCGTCATCGTTTCTCTGGTGCGTGTGACCATAGGGGGAGGGATTGGCGTTTGGATTGGAATGGCCGAAAAAGGGGAAAGAGCGAAGTTCCGATTTTTCAAGAGAAAAAAACATTCTTCAATGACCGGTTTCATGGGAAGTATCCCGACCATCATTTTGCTGATCATTTTGCTCTCCGCCCCGACCAAGTATTTTTCCTACTGGGTATTGGTCTTTGTACAAGGTTTCATCCTGGTATTCTTCGGAGTTTTCCCCGTGGCATCCACCATTGCCGAACAGACACGGCAACTTGCCGGTCGCCTCTCTGTGTTGGTTTCCAGAGTAATGGGCGCATCCAAAAGCTGGTTGATTCGCAAACATATTTTGCCGATGTTGAAGGAAACGTTCATGATCCTCTTTGTTCAGGACCTGATCTTAGTGCTAAACATACTTGGTCAACTCAGCCTGTTCAAGATTTTTTTGGGCGGCACAGAAATAAAAGCGTATAATGCCGAAGAGCTCAAGTATTATTCCAAAAGTTTCGAATGGGTCGGACTGATCGGGCAAAACAAGGATTGGGCGATGTCTCACCCATATTTGGCCTGGATTCCGCTTTTGGCTTATTTTCTGCTTCTATTGTCGTTTTTTTTGGATTTGAAAGGATTGGAAGCCCGATTTCAGCGGATGTACAACCGATATCCGTATCTTTGATCATTGCCGAATTTCTGTCGAGATGAGGGTGGGGATTTATGTAAAAGAATAAGCGACCTTGATACAGGGCCGCTCATTGATTGCAAATTCCAGGGGGATTTGATTTTTATGCCGCTGTTTCTGCCATGCCCATACGTCACTTATGGAGGCAGGAGGGGCAAGATCGCGGCGTCCCTAACCTAAAAATGCAATGGATTCTTTCGTTTTCCTGGCAAATGCGATGGGATTATCTATCGCTTGCCAATGGATGTACATGATACGAGGATTTTCAAACAACCAGTGATTATGAAGTGCCGTGACTGTAATGCCTCGTTTTTGAAGATTGGAGATTAATCGATTGGCCTGGTTCTGAAAAAGCCCTGTCTCACCCAAACAGAGCGCCCGGCCTGATCGATCAAGCGATTCAAATGAAAAGAGTTGAAAACGAACCAAAGGTGATTGCGAACGTCTTCCAAAGATTGTCGCATTCAGCTTCCTGGGCCTGCTGACAAAACAGACCGGGCCTTCAACGATTTCATGTTCACCTCCCAAAATTCTGGCAAATTGATCACAAAGCCTTCTAAATTGCGGAGTTACCTTTACTTGTGCCATTACCAAACCTCCTTTCGCATTTCGGAAATATTATATGGCCCCTCGGAATGAAGAGATTGTATGAGTATCTATGACTCGTCGCTTTGGATCTTTTCACGTCGGTCAAGTATATGAAGCACTTGACCGGCAAATCCGACGAACAGAAACGGTGAAGAGAGGGCCGTTCGTTCATGCCCGAAATATGAGAGAAAAAGAAAAACGGCGAAAAGGGGGAAAGCCTTAAATCATGTGGTTGGAGTTTCAGAACAATAGTTTTAGAAATAAACAAGTAAAGGTATATGTAAACGACCCGCCATGCCCCTTACGAAAAAAAACTCCCAATCCTCAGGGAGTTTCCTTTAAAGGCTCAATAATGGCAGGATGATCATTTTTGGGGGAATTCACCAGTGTGGATACGGCATAGGACTCCATTTCCCCGGAAGGGTAGGGTAAGAGCAGGGATTTCAGGTATTCGGTATCCGTGGAATCGGGGTTCAGCCATAAGTCATAAGCGTCTTCCGGTAAGATCACCGGCATTCGATCATGAACGTCTTTGGTCAGGTCATTTGGTGTTGTTGTGATAATGGTGCAGGAAAACAGCGTGTTTTCTCCTTTGCTCCAACGATCCCAGACGCCGGCGAAGGCAAACGGTTCGCGATTTTTTAATTGAAAGCGAAAGGGTTTCTTCTGAGCTCCTTCTTTTTTCCATTCATAGAAGCCGTCAGCCAGGATTAAACAGCGTTTTCTTTGGAAGGAATGCCTGTATGAAGGTTTTTCATGAATGGTTTCGGCCCGGGCGTTGATCATTTTGTATCCGATTTTGTGATCTTTTGCCCAGAATGGGACCAATCCCCATCGCATTGGTTTGCCGACCCGATTCGCTTCTTCTTGAACTACGGTAAGGATGGTTTGACCGGGGGCGATGTTGTATCGGGGTTGCATTTCATCAGCAAAGATAAACTGAAACTTCTCTTTTAATGTTGTTAAATCCGTCGATAATGAAAAACGGCCGCACATCTAAAAAAACCCCCTGTATCACCATTTTGACTTCTTTTTCATTATATCATTCCTTCAGACCACACGATTTGCTTGGAAGAGTGACCAAAAATTCTTCCATGACCTTTCAACTTTTGTTTATCATCAGTGGACACCTTTGACTTTTTCATGAGGAGAAGAGGCTCGGTAAAATAAGCCGCCCGCCAGCTGAGGAGGCAAGATCGCCGATATGTTTACAGAATAATCTGAAATGTATATAATTAAAACAAAAATATTTCAACAAAAATTGAAAAGAGAAGTTTGATAATGGCAGCAAAGCTGATGATTGATTCCGTGATCGTCAGCTTTTGAAATGACCGTGCTGTAAAGGCAATGCTTGAAGTTCATGGAGACCGGCTCATATGCAAGGAGGGGGAAATAGTGCAAAAATGGGTAAAGTCTCAAATTGCGTTTGTTTATATGAATGTAAAAGCAAACCGGTTCCTTGAGGCGGATTACCAGCTGGATCTCGGTTATATAAGAGCATTTTTAAGAAAAAACGACATAGGAAGTGTTCAATATATACAAGATGAACTGTTGTCACTGATGGAGGTGGTTGATGAAATTATCTCTTTGGGAAACGAAAATATAGTATTTTACGTTGATGACCGTAACTTTCGCATATCCAGAATCATATCGGATGAAGTCAAAAAGATGGAGAAGTCCTTCAGAGTGGTATGGATTGGACCCGCTGCTGCCAAACATGCAAATATTTTGTTTGAGGAGACTCTGATTGATATTGTGATAACAGAGAATTATGAGCGGAATATACTTAAATTGCTGGAAGAGAATTTTGAGTTGCGGTACAGTTTGCCAGGCGTTTACGCCCGAAGTGATCAGTCGATCGGTGCAAAAGTTGCAGACAGAAAAGAGGAAATATCGGAAAACGGAAATCTGCCGTCACCGTACATCCATCGAATCATCCCTGTGGAAAAGGCTTTCGACTTGGGGATATTTGTCATTCGAGATGAGGCCGAGGGAACCCGGAAGGTCATGCGGATGCCGGACAGTATTATGGAAGAGCTGGATTTTATATCAGTAAACAGCGATGCACAAGACAGACGATTGATGCTTCGTGCTGAAAACCTGCTCTGTTATCCCTGCCTTGACGAATTGCTGAGTTTACTGACCAAACGGGCATACCGTTTTCCCCTTGCTTGCAGGATTGCTTTTTTCAACTTGACTGAAGACATCTTGAACAGGTTGGTCTGTGCGGGAATGAAGCATATGGAAATCACCATAAACGGTCCTGCAAATTTAGAACGGCTGAACAATCGGATTCAAATCTTAAAGGAACTTTCAGCGGAATCTCCTTTAAAAATTTCCTTTCAGATTGATGTTAATGGTTTCAAGGATAAAAAAGTTGCCGAAGATATTGTCAAAACGATTTTGGACAGCAATATTCCCCTGGCCGGAAGCATCCGGTTTTTAAATCGTTCCATTGAAGAGAACGCTGTAACGGAAAAGAAGCCCATTTCCGGTGCATTGGAGAGCTTTATGGTTGGGTTGCACGGAAACGACTCTGATCTGCGGGGGCCAGAAAGTGAGCAACTTCTCATCGACCGATACATGTCTTACATTACCGGAATTTACCGCAAAGAAAATCCGAATGGATATGCAAAGCTGATCGGTATTGCGAAACCTTGCTTAAACAAAGATGAAATGTCAGAGTTAAGTGAACTCGTCTCTGTGAACAATACCTTCATTTTCGAGAATGACGGTGTTGTCAAGCGGGAAAATGGCACGTTTGACAGGATCATAGATCAGGCCGGGAAGGCGGGCTTGTACCTGAGTCACATTTATAATGCGGTTCATGACGGGAAAAGAAATTGCATCCATTTACAGCTTGACGATTATTGCAGGAGTGAGCCTTTGACGATAAAGCAGGGGTTTTACAGAGACGCAGACTTCGATGATGCTGAAGAGTTCCGGGTATTGGAAATCGGATGCGAGGAGGACTTGGAGGCGTTTCTGGCGGATGTGGATTATTTCATAAACACGGGAACATTTGCAAAAGGGTATTTGGTTCAAAGCTATATCACAGATTCATGCAGATGGATGGGAGCGTTTCAGTGTCAGATGCATAAATTGCAGCGCTTCCGGTTGAACCGTGAAAATGAAATCATACCTTGCAGAAGCTGCAAGACCAAGATCGGCTCTCTGGGGGATATGCAATTCGATCTTCTTCAGAAATCCTGTGTTTTGGTGGAACAGGAGATCCGGAATCGCAACTGCGCTTCATGCGAAGTATCGGATGAATGCTCCAAATGTGTGATGCTTCCTGAATTCATGAGCGTTGACCAGTACTGCCGGATCAGGCGAGAACGGCCATATATAAGCTGTTATATGAATACGATGAATACACTGAGAGACTTGAAGCGGCATTCACAGCTGTTTAAAAATACTTCGGTAAAAGATATCAAGATTTCGAACAAGTATTTTTCCCATTACCTGCCCAATTCAATCCCGGGGGGAGAGAGAAGCTGTTTTGATGACTCCATATATATGTTTTCGGTAAGGGATGTTCCCGTGATATTTCATCCTGCGTCAGGGAAGATCCTGAAAATGTCAGCCCACCTTGCTGAAATAACGGAAGCAATGATCAAGGGAATCACGGTCGAAAATCTCAAGATTCATTTGATGAAGAAGTTTGGATTGGGTCATGAGGCTGCAGTTAAATCCATTGAACAGGCGGCAGAATTATTCACACAAGCAGGCCTGTTAAGAAAGGCTGTCATATAATCCCGCTTTTGAGCCAATAGCAACTTCGCCCGTGAGGCAACCGCGATACACATGCCCCCCGTCCCCAAGAGTCTTTGGCCGGAGATCATTCAACGGAGGAGAGGGTTTCCCATGACTGAGAAAAGCTTGACTCTCGAACTGGAAGAGATTGAGACATGTGAAGAATTGCAGGAGGATACAGAGGATCAGGCTGTTAACAACGGTTCCCTTCAGATTGTCCACATGCTGTATGCCAAGTGATTTCATGGTTTCCATCCCCCGCGTCCTGAAGATGTGATTGCATAAAGGAGCAGAGGAATGATGTCTAAAGTTGTTTTTTTCACATTGCCCCATTTTGGACATGTCAATCCGAATCTCGGGTTAATCAGTGAATTGGTTGCAAGAGGTGAAAGTATTGTATGCTATTCGGGAGAACAGTACCGTGGAGTGATAGAGAGCACCGGGGCTGTGTTCCGGGCATTCAGCATCAACTGCGAAGGTGTTTTTATGCGTCATTCCAGCTTGGTACGCGAACTTTTCACCACCGATACAGTGGAAGAAAAAATCAGGTTGCTGCTTTCATTCAGTGAACTCAATCTCAAATTTAACAGGGCGGTACATTTGAAATATTTTGATGAGGTGATGGAGGAAAAGCCGGATTATATCCTCTATGACAGCTATGCTTTTTGGGGAAAGACCATTGCGCAGAGACTAGGCATACCCGCCGTCTGCTGTGAATCAGCCTTGGTGGTTCCCAGTTCGTTAATGAAGACAGACATAGATTATATTTTGAAATATGTACTTGAATTTACGGATGAAGAGATTGAAGGAGTGAGCAGAGATGAAATATCAAGGCAAATAAACTGGCAATTCAGGAGAATTGATAAAAAGTACAATATAAAGGGATTTAATGTATTTGATTACTACGCCTCTGATCAGCTTAATATCGTTTACATCACCAAAGAATTGCAGCCCTTCAGCGAACATGTGGACGAGCGATACCGGTATGTCGGATTTGAGGTTTTTAAAGCCGGAAATCAAGATGCTTCTCCGTTGACAAAAAAAAGAAACCGGCCTCTCATCTACATATCGAGAGGAACGATGTTGTACGAACGCGATTTTATGCAATTTTACGAGATCTGCACAGAGGCTTTTGGAGGTTCTGACATGCAGGTGCTGCTGACCACCGGGGGCAACATAGACGAAGGCAGGTTTGCAAAAGCTCCGGAAAATATAACGGTTAAAGGGTTCGTGCCTCAACTGGAAGTGTTGTCAAAAGCAGATCTGTTTATCACGCATGGCGGGCTAAGCGGCGTCAGGGAAGCTCTTTATTACAATGTCCCGATGATTTTATGTCCCCATAGCGCTCATCATTTACAGGTTTCCAGGCAGATCGAAAGTTTGGGTGCGGGGATTTTCCTGAAGCACAACGAGATCAATGCAGATCGCCTGAAGGATGCGGTGAACAGGGTCTTAAGCGATGCCAATTATAAAAACAATGCCGCGCGTCTGGGCCGTTCGCTGAGGGCGGCCGGCGGGGCGGTCAAAGCGGCGGAAGAAATCTTCAAAATGAAGGACAACGGCTGGGAAACAAAAGGGGCATCATGCATTTGACTTTAAGTCCTTCCGGCAAAAGAGGTGGGCGTTTTTGAAAGCGTTGATTTTAGCGGCTGGGAAGGGAAAACGGTTGAATGATCTGTGCAAAGACAAAAATAAGTGTATGACAGAGGTAAAAGGCAAACCGATCATCGAACATATTTTTGAAAATTTGCATAAAATCGGCTGTATTGATGAATATGTTGTTGTAGTGGGTTACAAGGCTGAAAGCATCGCCGGGCATTTTGGAAGCAGCTTTAAAGGAGGAAAAATTCAATATGTTTATCAGCCTGAACTAAACGGGGTTGTCAGTGCAATCGAATGTGCCCGGCCCATGTTGGAAAAACATGATTTTTTGCTTCATCTCGGAGATGAATATATGTTCAATCCGAAACACAGTGAAATGATTGACCGTTTTCATGCTGGCAATTATTTTGCCTTGCTGGGGACACTGACGGTTGATAACCGGGAATTGATAAAAAAGACATACTCCATACAATGCAATGAGCATGATCGTGTAACCCTGCTTGTCGAAAAGCCGCTCCATCCCTTCAACAATTTGATGGGAACCGGCAATATTGTTTTTAATAATGGAATTTTCGATTATATAAATGAAACACCGGTTAATCCCATCAGGGGTGAAAAAGAACTCGTTGATTTAATTCAAGTTGCTGTAAATAAAAATAAAAAGGTCGGCATCTTTGAAGTGGCAGAGGATTATATCAATTTAAACACGGTGGATGAGTTTAGGGCCATATCATGTTTATAGTGTTAAGGGGCTGAAAATCCTGCCGGTCTCCTGTGTTTTGGAAACGGAGATTTGGCAGGATTTAAATTTCTACTGCTTCGTCTTATTGAATTTTTTATTTGTATAACTTAGAGAAAGATCGATAAAGGGTTTTGTTGTTTTTTGTAGAATAAATTTGTTGTTTTAATTTCTTTTTCAGGGAGAAGGAGGGGATGAAACGGAGGTTTCTGTCAGTCGCCGTTTGGAGAACAAGCGGAGGCCAAGGTTGAAATTGCGATTTTTCCCCGTATTGGCGGTTTTCTTATTTTTGTTATTCTCTTTATCATTTATGCGAAAGAGTGGATTGGAAAAGAGGAAAAAGATTTCGTAAGCAAATATAATTGGACTTTATTTGCCAACACACCGGCAATTTTGTTTGGACACATTTTCACCTGCGTATATGCAACGATACTGAATGAAAGGAGGGGCAGCCGGTGACCCTTGCCAGGATCAAAGCAAAGTTCAAGGAAGTGACCCCGCTTAATTTGCACGGGGCGTATTCCAATGAAACAGAGTTGCGCATCCCTTCCATCAAAGGAGCATTGAGATATTGGTATCGGGCGGCCTGTCCCGGTTATCAGACATCGATTTATCATGACATCACCAATGAAGAGTGGCTGTTTGGCGGGGCCAGGGGAAAGGCGGGGCAATCCGCTTTCTTGATGAGAATGGCGAAGAAGTCAAAGGATCGGTTTAATCGCATGGAGTTTGAACTGGAATTTCTCCTGCGCCCTCTTCCGGCCGATAAGGTCACGCCGGATTGGAAGGGACTTCTGTCCAGCATCTGGCTGCTCGGTCATCTGGGCGGGCTGGGTTCACGCATCCGGCGCGGGTATGGGACAATCGCCCTGGAGCAGTGGGATGTCGAGGGGAATCAAGCGATAAGAGAGATGATGAAGGAATTGCCCATCGCCCACGGGGCAACATCGCAGGCGGAATGGGAACAGCTGCTAATGAAGGGTTGGCAACGGATTTTGAAAGACGGATATCGCGGGACGAAAGCGAAACAGAAACATCTCATACTGGATTCCCAATCCGCCCTGTACATAGACCGCAATGGGACGGACAAAGAAGAGATTGCGCTGTATAACGGGATCAGCCTGATCCAGGAGTTTCGTTCTGATCACCCAAGGGACGGGATGATATTCGGAGCACCGATGAAAACAGCGGGAGGGAAGATCGTGCCGAAAGGGTTCAATCGATTGCCTTCCTTGATCTGGCTGCGGGTGTTCCGGATTGGCAATCGGTATTACCCTGCCTTTTTGTTCTTGTCGTCCTCGTGTTTCCCGCATTTGGAGAGGCAAATCTCGAAGAAAAAGAGACAACCGTATCCAATGGATGCAGATCGGGCCATCCAAGTTTTTAAGGAACGGTTGAAAAAAGAGAACCGATACCGGGAGGTGTGGGGATGAACAGGGAATTTCATTTTTCAATCGGCCCGGTACAGGGATTTGTTGCCCAGTCCCGGCGCTCTCGCGATTTGTTGGCCAGCTCTTTTCTTCTCTCCTATCTGGCCGGTTATGCGATGGCCGATGTGATGGCCCAAGGCGGGCAGATTGTTTTTCCAAAAGTGGCAGAAGATCCAATGATGTTGGCAATCAACCAGGTGATGCGGAACGGCAAAGCAGACAAGGGACCATGGATCGGTTCACTGCCCAACCGTTTCAAAGCTTCTGTCCCTGACCATTTTGATCCCAAACAGTGTGAAGCGGCGGTTCATCATGCATGGGAAAAGATCGCGGATGCGGTTTGGAAGAAAACCGTGGGCAATGTAAAAGATTGCGGGTTTGATACTGAGACGATTTGGAATCGCCAAGTGAAAAACTGGTGGGAGATTACATGGGTGATGGCAGAAGATCCGCGTTTTCTGGATTACCGCAAATATTGGCGAAATTATATTCCTGCGGACGAACCCGGAGACAAATGCACTTTGCTTCCCCGTTTGCAAGAGTTGTCAGGTTATGTTCGTGCCAAGCAGCGAGAGAATCAGAATAAGTTTTGGAATAAATTGAGGGAATTCCTGGGCAAGCAGTATTCGTTGGAGCTTCAGGAGAAAGAACGGTTGAGTGCCATCGGTATGATCAAACGCTTTTTTCCCCATGTGGCAGAAGAGGCAATCGGATGGCCGTGGCCGGATGAAGCGATTCACTTTCCGTCAGTGTCGTACATGGCGGCGCATCCCGGATTGATGAAGGCATTGGAGGTTTGCCCGGAAAAGGCAGAAAGTTATGCTGTCGAGGCGAGAAAGCACAAAGAGATTTATCCCGTTCCTTTGGGAAAACATTTTCCGGCCCTGCAGAAGAAAGCCAAAGAAGCAGGGGCCGAAACATTGATCAGGATTAGTGCCAACGCGTTTTATCCGAATGAATTGGAACAGATTGAATCCGAGGAGAGGCGCAGGCATTTACAAAACCGATTGGCTGATTTGACAAAAGAGATGGGTGAACCTTTTGGTTCGTATTATGCGCTCCTGTTGATGGACGGAGACCAATTGGGCAACTTGTTGAAACATTGCGCAGAAAGAGGGGATGAACCCAAAATCAGCGATGCATTGTCTCTTTTCTGCGACGGTTTGGAGGAATTGGTGCGCGAACATGAGGGAGTCACCATTTATGCCGGCGGAGATGATGTGATGGCATTGTTCCCTATGGATCGGGCCTTGCCTGCAGCGGCGGCGTTGGTTCAAAAGTACCGGAACTCTTTTCGTCACGTGTTTTCCGGGCAGCAAGAAATTTGGGAGAAGGCCACTTGTTCCACATCGATCCTCTTCGCGCACAGGAAAACGCCGCTGAAAGATATTTTGCAGGAGGGACACCGCCTGCTCGATGATGTGGCCAAGGATGGAACGGGGCGGGACAGTTTGGCGGTCGCCGTTTGGAAAAGCTCCGGAGTGACGCTGACTTGGTCTGCTCCCTGGAATACCGTCATCCGGGATGAATCGGGGACAACAGTGATGGATGAGATCATCCAAACATTGCAAGGAGAGGAAAACGGGATATTCTCCGGCAGTTTTTTATACAAATTGCAATCCGTTTACGAGTCTATGCCATCGCTCGGTGAGCAGCACCGGGAAAAAGTGAAACGTCTCATCACCGCCGATTATGTACGGATGACCGGCATAAACGACAAAATGTCCAAAGAAGCAATGGAGGAACGGATTGGGCAGTTGCTCCAAGTCTGCTTTGCAACCAAACGCAAAGGGAGAGAGATCGTGGTGACGGACGAGTTTCGGGCGGACGGGGCATTACTCGCAAAGTTTCTGGCACAGAAAGGGATTGAAGAATGAACAGATGGATATGGGCATTTCGGGCGTTGGACACGTTTTTTTTCCGGGACGGCACTCCGTTCCACGCTGAAGAGCCGGGAGTGGCGCCGCAAGGAGTTTTCCCTCCGCCCATTTTCACGCTGCAAGGGGCGATTCGTGCGGCGATGGCCCATTGGAAGAGTGGATGGGCTCCCGGGAAGGATTGGCCGGAAGAGCTGGGAAAATCTGAGGAAAAGGGACTTACGGAAGCGGAGAAACGGCGGAGGTGGGCGATGCCGGACGATTTGGGGCAACTTCGTCTTGTGGGTCCTTATCTCCGCATCAATGGAAAAAAATTTTATCCCGCACCGCTCATTTTGATCGGAAGAAAAAAGCAGGAAGAGATGAAGGCGGATTGGGAACTCACCCGTTTGGTGCCCGACTGTTTCGTCCATGCGAGCGATCTGGGAAAAGACGTATTTTTTCCGGTTCCCGAGAAGATCATCCCAAATGGCCGGTTGGTGGAAGGATGGTTGGACAGGGAAGGGATGGAAGCCGTGTTGAGTGGGAAGGTTCCCGCTGCTGCCGGCTCGATCCTTTTGCCTGAAGAGAAATGGAAACCGGAGCGCCGGGTGGGCATCAAGCGGAACAGACAAACCCGGACGGCCGAGCAAAGCTATCTCTATACTTTGACCCATGTGCGTCCGGATCGGGAGGTGGAGGTGGTTGTCGAGGTGTCCGGTCTGGGAGAGAAATGGCAGCCGACGGGTGCGCAAGTCATCCCTTTGGGCGGAGAAGGGCGGCTGGCTGAGGTGACGGTGGAGTCAGCAAAAGGAGATTCTGATTTCCCGCGCATGCCCGATTCATTCTCCGTTCAGGGTGACACCTTGCGCTTTACCGTTTCTTTGCTCACCCCGGCCAGATATGTCGACATGGAACAAGCGGTTCGCCATGGTCCGCCAGAGATCCGGGCTGCCTTGGAATCCGCCCGCTGTGTTTCGGCCAGTATCGGAAAGGCGATTCAGGTGGGCGGCTGGAATGTGAAGGTGAATTGGCCGCGGACATTGCTTTCCTTTCTCCCGGCGGGAAGTACCTGGTTTTATGAAGCGCCGCTGCGGGAGTCGGCCAAGCTGTTTGAGTTGCACGGGACTTTGACGGGAGAACTTCAATCATATGGCCTGGGGCAGATTGTGATCGGAACTTGGAATAAAGGAGGAGAATCAATATGAAAGGATACATGTTGGGCATGTTGGCAGAGACACCGATTCATCCGGGGGCAGGACAAGTGTACAGTGTGATCGATCTGCCGGTCGCGCGGGAGAGGACCACTCATTATCCGATGATTCCCGGTTCAAGTTTGAAAGGAGCTTTACGTGACAAATTGGAAGAGGAAATGACCGGACAGGATCATCGTCTGAAACAACTGTTCGGGAAGCAAGATCAGGCCGGGGCGTTCAGTGTGACCGATGCCCGCCTTTTGCTGTTGCCGGTTCGTTCGCTCACCGGGCATTATTGTTACCGCCGGTCTATAATTGACCCAGGATCGCCGAAAAAGAATTGACCCACTCCCGTCGAATAATCCCCTTCGAACGAAACCGCTACATTTCTTCG
>NZ_JAECVY010000031.1:0-11149 GCF_016055075.1 Thermoactinomyces sp. CICC 10522
AAGTCTGAAATATATTCCAGTAAAAACACGGTTCGCACTACCCGCCCCAACTCTCGAAACGCTTTGTATAGTCGGTTCTTACGGCTGTCATTACTCAGTTTACGAAGCAATGTAGCTGAAGAGATTTTTCCGGCCTTGATCGAAAGTACGACCTGAAGTAAATCCTTCCAATGGGTTTCAATGAGTTTCCAATTGATTGTTTCAGTAAAAAGGGAGTCAATGTGCTTATAGCGAACGCCTTCAAAGGGGCGGAAAAACGTCAAGTCTTTCAAGTTTCGAATCCGGGGCATCAACTTGATTCCTAACAGATGGGCCAAGGCAAACACGGGTGTGGATTGTCCTTGGGTATCCGCATGTACGGTATCAGGCTGAATATTGGATTTGTTTTTCAGTAAGCCATCAAGAATGTAAACAGCTTCCCAGACCCCGCAGGGTATGAAGTGACTGAATAACGCTATGTAGTTATCGGATACATGGTGATAAGCGATACCACCGTATCCTCCGTACCGGATATGATATTCAGCCAATAGATTTTCCTCATAGATATCGTATTTGGTTCCGTCCGCGGCGGCCGTTTTACCACTGCCCCAAAGTTGGGGAAGATCGAACCGGTAATACTCATTGATGATATCTTTAATTGCTTGATCCAGTTTTTGTGCTGTCACGTGGCGCTGGTTCACGAATGAGAGCATCTTAGGAGTGACCAACCCTCGCATATGCCGAGCAGCTTGGGCAGGTCCAAGATTGCAGCCGTACGTAAAGGTATTGAGGATATATCGTTCCGTCGGTCTTTCCAGTTTCGGATCAGATCCAGATAGCGGCCCAAAATGACGTGTCCATCTGATCCAATGTTCTACGTTACACAAGATATCAAGGATGCTCCGTTCCGGCATCCTTTCAAGGACTAATTTCTCCAAATGCTTTTGATCCACTGTACGTTCTTTTGCCCGGACTTTCTTTAATTCCGGCTCCCCTTTTTCGTTGATGACAACAGCATCAGAGTCAGGGTATTTGCAATCGACAGTTCGGCAAGTGTGGTTCATCCATTCCTGTAATTGTTGGACAAACTCTTTCCCTTGTTCAGGAAAATCCATTTCATCAAGGTATTCAGATAAAAGAGGCTGGCATTCTTCCCAAGATAGAAGTTGCTCGCGGTAATCGGCAAAGTCATCAGAATCTTGAATGCAGACATCTCCTGTTTTCAGTTCCGTTGCCAAGTAGGAGAACACACACACCTCTAAATGGCGGCGAGCAATTTGATATCCGCCAACACGCTGTTTAACCCGGATGATACGGCGCCAAGCATCAGAAGCAAACGACAAATCCACTTCATCTTGGAGCCACTCTTTTCGGCTATTTTGGTGTTTCTTCACAAATTCGAGGGCCTGAATTAGACGGCCGTCCTCTGAAGTGGAATCAAGCTGAAGGGAATTAATCAGCCGGAACAAGACGGGGCGATGATTCTGTCGAAAAAACTTAAGAATCAAGGGCAGGTAGTTGTTTCCTTGGCAGGAAGCGACGGCTTCACAATCATCGAGAAGATCCGGAATGCTCCCTCGGGAAGCTAAAACCTCTTTGATCAAGCGTCCCGCTTCCGCATCTTCAGGATTATCCTGTAAGGCTTGTAACACTTCTGTGAATGCCAAAACCAAGGACTCTGTTTTCTCCCGGTGTTGCTCTCTTATTTGCTCCAATTCTTCTTTAGCAGCCTTATGGAGGCTGGCCATCCGCTTAATAAACAAGGTTCCAAGGTGATCTCGTGTCTTTGTTTGGGAGCGATAGATCAGGCAGAGAAGAAGTGCGGCTCGTTTTGCCTGTGAAAAATCTTTCATCTCCCGTGCGTCCAGTGCTTTGGCTTGAGCCGCAAAATGGCTCACTTTGGCCGGTGAGATGCCCTCTAAGTACGGTCTTGCATCCCCAAAAGTTGTTAACCAGGCCAAATGATCCAACCGCTCCCGGATCTCCGACAACTTGGGCTTTTTAGGAAGGTTTTTCAAACGATTGTATTCGCTATAGTGAGATTCTCCCCGTTCCAGTAATTCATCCAACCGTTTGATTTCCTGATTGCCTAGACGTTGGAACACCATTTCAAAAAATCCGTCATTGACCGATTTTCGGATATGACGCGCCAAACGATCCAGCGTACTAAAAAGCTGGGAGTTCATAGTTTTGCCGAATCAGTTCGGCAATGGCCACATTGATCAAGTCTGCCGGATGATCCATGACTTGGGCTGCCTTTTGCACCGCCTCTAAGGCAATCCGTTGGGCTTCCTTCCCGTAGGATTGGATGCCTCGGAATTTCCGGATAGCTGTCTGGTGTTGATACCGAGTTCGTGGTTTATCATATCCTGGAACAACTTCTGGAGGTAGTTTCATTCGGTCATGGATATAATCGACAATCTGAGTAGGCACTTCTTCGAGTTTAGGAAAATAGCCCAACCGTTGCGAAGTCTTCAACAAAATCATTGCGCTTAGCAAGGATTTTGGACCCCGTGTTAATTCGTATACAAATCGAACTTCTTCGCTTGAAGGTTTATATACCCGTTCCAACTCTTTTTCGGTGTATGAACGCTTGAGCCGGGGATATGCAGTACGTTCAATGGATGCCAAGGTCAATCCCCCCTCATGCTGTAGTCATGTTTATTTTCACATAAATCATGGTGGTGTCGAGACTGTCATGACCCTGATCAGTTTTATTTAGAACTGGTTATTTTTATTTTCATCTTTGACAAAAATATAAGTACATGCTTATATAATGATGAGGTGATGAATATGATGGATTGGGAGCAGATGGCGGAGTGTCATAAAGCCTTGGCGGACAAAACTCGCTTGCGTATTCTCGCTTTACTAAAAGTGGAGGAATTATGCGTATGTGAGCTGGTAGCAATTTTGAATATGACGCAGCCGGCCGTTTCTCAACACATGCGGAAATTGAAGAACGCGAAGTTGGTGAAAGAACGCCGGAATGGTCAATGGGTTTTCTATTCATTAGATGGCTCCATGTACCCTTTCTTTCAATCGGTACTAGAGACACTTCCAGATATGCGAAGTGAAATCGAGGAGTTAAAGAAAAGTGGGCGAAAAGTAGTCTGCGATTAATGCTCCGTCCTCATCCTAAAACTTATTAAGAAAGGTCGTGATGGAATGAGTGGAGTCATGAGAAGACTCTCCTTCTTGGATCGTTATCTTACGTTATGGATTTTTCTTGCCATGGTTATTGGTATTGGATCCGGTTATCTATTTCCAGGTATGGTGAAAGTCTTAACAGAACTACAGGTAGGTACTACATCCATTCCTATTGCCATTGGATTGATTTTGATGATGTACCCTCCACTGGCCAAAGTTCGATATGAGGAAATCGGGCAAGTATTTCGGAACTACCGGATCCTCAGTTTATCTCTGATCCAAAACTGGGTGATTGGTCCTATTTTGATGTTCGTGTTAGCTATCCTTTTCTTAAGAGATGATCCTCAATACATGGTTGGTCTTATTCTTATCGGTCTTGCTCGATGTATTGCTATGGTTATTGTTTGGAACGACTTAGCAAATGGAAACAGAGAATATGCCGCTGGGTTAGTTGCCTTCAACTCGATTTTTCAAATTCTCTTCTATTCAGTTTACGCGTATATTTTCGTCACGGTTTTACCGAAATGGTTGGGATTAGAAGGAGCTGTCGTCAATATTACCATGGGCCAAATCGCCGAAAGTGTTTTGATCTACTTGGGAATTCCTTTCGTTGCCGGCATGATCACCCGTCTTGCATTGGTGAAAGCTAAAGGACGTGAATGGTATGAGACTAAATTCATTCCTGTAATCAGCCCCATTACACTCATTTCATTGCTGTTCACGATTATTGTCATGTTCTCCTTAAAAGGTGAGTTGGTCCTTCAATTACCGTTGGATGTAATTCGAATCTCCATTCCTCTGTTAATTTACTTTGTTGTAATGTTTCTTGTTTCGTTTTATATGGGCAAAAAGGTTGGAGCAGATTATTCAAAAACGGTCTCTCTTTCCTTTACTGCCGCAAGCAATAACTTTGAGTTGGCCATCGCAGTTGCGATCGGTGTCTTCGGTATTAACTCAGGGGCTGCTTTTGCTGCTGTCATTGGTCCACTTGTAGAAGTGCCGGTATTAATTGGACTCGTAAACGTCGCATTTTGGTTCCGACGCAAATACTTTGCACAAAAAATGATTGAATCAAGCTAAAATCTATATTCCAAAGAGGAGAGAACAACGATGTCAGATAGGAAAATTATTTACTTCCTTTGCACAGGAAACTCTTGCCGCAGTCAAATGGCGGAAGGGTTTGGAAAGAAATATTTAGGCGATCGATTTGACGTATACAGCGCAGGGATTGAGGCACATGGACTTAATCCAAAAGCAGTGAAAGTCATGGCGGAGAAAGGAATCGATATTTCCAATCAAACATCCGAGATCATTGATCCGGAGTTGCTGAATAAAGCGGACTACGTTATCACTCTCTGCGGCGATGCCAACGATAAATGCCCGATGACACCTCCTCATGTTCACCGTGATCATTGGGGATTTGAAGATCCAGCAAAAGCCCAGGGAACTGAGGAAGAAGTATGGGAAGTGTTCCGCCGCGTTCGAGACCAAATTGAAGCACGGATTATACAGTTTGCGAAAGAAGGGAAATAACAAATAAAGAGTTATTCCCTGTACAAAGGGAAATGACTCTTTACTCGTTTAATCAAGGTTTTCTTCAATCAGTTTTTCTACGATGACACAATCAAGCCATTCGCCATCTAATTTACTATGTTTTTCATAGATTCCAACTTCTCGAAACCCACAGGCTCGACACAAGGCTCTGCTCGCATGGTTGAAATCGAAGATTCTTGAGACCAGTTTCCAGTAACCACGCTTTGCACATGCTTCCACCAGTGAATGGAGCAGATGTTTCCCAATTCCCCGGCCTTTATAACCATCTCGAATATAAATGGAAAATTCACCAATACCCCGGTAGCAGTCTCGAGATCGGTAAGGATGGACACATGCAAAGCCAACTACCAATTCATCAAGCACCGCTACCAAGATGGGATAATGCTCCTCTTGCTCAACGATCCATTTCCGCCTGTTTTCCACTGTATATAAGGAAGTTTCAAAAGTGGCTCGTCGTGTTTGAATTCCCTGGTTATATATTTCAGTAATAGCCAAAGCATCCGAGGGAAGGGCTGAGCGAATGATAACCATGGAATCCTCCTGTCTTTCTGTTGAAGTTAATGATCCAGATTTGTTCCGACAGTTTCTGTCTCCAAGAGATAACGGCGCTGGAGTTCGTCTTGAAATAACTTCATCGTAGTATAGCTGATCGCATAAAAATTCCATTTTCCTACCCTGGTCTCGTGAAGGAGACCAGCATTTTTTAATTCTCGCAGATGATAAGACACTTTGGATTGCGCCATATTCATTTGCTCTTGAATATCACAAACACAAACACCACCAGAACAACAAGCAACAGGAGGCGAAGCACCCAGTTGATCGTACCCGGCTTGGATGAGATCGAGGATTTTGATGCGAATCGGATCGCTTAGGGCCTTAGCGATTTGAGCAAATTTTTCTGTAGATAAGGACATCATGCCCACCTCCTTTTTGCTGATTATGAGCAGCCGCAATCGTTTCTGTTTGTTTAGGTTCATCCAATGTGCAACAAACAGCCGATTCATTGGATTGCTCTTCGGCATCTGCTAATACCGTAAACACTTCCCAACGGTGCCCATCCGGGCTGGTAACCCAAATTTTATCTTGGCGAGCATAGCAGCAAGTCGTATTCATCTCGTCAAAAGTGGCCAGTCCCTCTTTTTGGAGACGCTCTTTGGTGGCCAACACATCTTCAGTGGATTTCACTTGAATTCCCAAATGATTCAGTCCACCACTTACTTCTCCGCCCTCATTTAAGGTGAAATTCAAAGCTGGTTGTTCCAGATCAAACTTAGCATATCCAGGTCGAACTTTCACCGGTTCGACGCCAAACAATTGCGTATAGAAAAAAACAGATTTGTTCAAGTCTTTCACGTTAATCGCTACATGGGGTTTTAATACCATCGTTTTCACTCTCCTGTTATTTCATATCAACTTTTCTTGATTCAATTATACATCAAATAATTTTGATGGGTAAATAGATAAATCAAAAAAAGTTGATGTTTTATTTATTGCAATGTCCTTAAAGGTAGACCTTTAAAAACTATGAAATACATGCAGATTGATGCGTTTAAAAATGTATGAAAATCACTTTTTAAACGTTTATGAAAATACATATACCTTTGGAAACGTAATCAGATACAATAAAAGGTAGAAAATGCATTTTCTGGAGGAAGTTCATGGTGAAAATCGGTTATGTTCGTGTTTCATCTGCAGATCAGAATGAGGAACGCCAAATCAAAAAAATGTTGGAGTTAGGAATCGAGGAACGGATGATCTTCGTTGATAAGCAAAGTGGGAAGGATTTTGAGCGGCCCGGTTACCAGACGATGAAGCGTATCCTACGCAAAGGGGATCTTCTTTATCTTGACGCTCTTGATCGCCTTGGCAGGGATTATGATGGGATCATCCAGGAATGGAAACAGATTACGAGGGAAATTCAAGCAGATATTGTGGTGTTGGAAAACGAAACATTGTTTGATAGCCGCAAATATCGAGAGATAGGGGATATCGGCAAACTCATGGAGGACCAGTTTTTGAGTCTCCTCTCCTATGTTGCCGAACAAGAACGGAAGAAAATCAAACAGCGCCAAGCTGAAGGCATATCGCTTGCAAAAGCTCAAGGTAAACATTTAGGAAGACCCAAGATCAATTTACAGACGCTGTCCCATGAGCAACGCCAGTTATTAGCCTCTCACTATCCGAGATGGAAAAACAAAGAGATTACAGGCGTTGAATTCATGCGATTACTTGGGTTGAAAAAGAACTCATTTTATAAGGTGGTCAAAGAGTACGAGAGCATGTGATATCTATAAATAATTGTAAAGCCGTTCCTTTACTAGGAATCGACTTTTTCCAACTTACCCCATTTGCAACTGTATATTTTACACGTATCTCGGACTTACCCCTATTAGAAACACGGGATTGCGGACAAAACCTTATCAGATCAAATAGGAGGATTGAACGATTTGCGAGTTATTGCACTTGCCGTACCCCTTGATATATCATCCAGTCCATAAATTCGTGCCATCTTACGAATAAATAAATGTGCGCCAGAACCAAATCTGTTTCCCTGTAATAATGAAAGCTGCCTTTTGTCGGGGCAGCTCTTTTTCGTTCATAAAAACAAGGGTCTAGGAGCGCCGTAGAGCGACGAAAATTTATTCCGAATACCCTAGGTACCCCCGTCTATTACTTTTACTGCACTTGCTGGAATCTCTACTTTTTCATCTTTACTACATCCACTGAGAAGCAGCAAAAAACCAATGGATAGAAATAAAAATTTTATTATACCCTTCCATTCACGCATAGACAAGTCCCCCTTTTTTAATAAATTCTTCCAAGGGATAATTATACTAAGACTAATTCTTTCCCATGAAGATGATGATCCGTTTGTCATATTATTGACAAAAACTCTGTCCCATGAGGCATTATTTTTGCCCCTGCCTATGAAATAAATATTCGGCCTGAGATAATGAAAGCTGCCTATCTTTATTTATTTTCAATATGCCCTACTAGGGGTAATACCAGCGTAGCTGTCACTAGGTGCAATTTTACTTCCATAAATTACCAACATCGTTATTATCCAAATGTTTTTTCTACAGCTTCTTCAATATCTTTTAATGATGGGGCAGCATATCTCCTAGTAATGTTTACATCGCTATGTCCCATCAATTCAGCGACTGTTGCAATATCTATACCAGAAGAAACAAGTTCACGTCCGTAAGTATGACGTAACATATGGGGATGAACGCCCAGTTTTTCAAAGATTCGTTGAACTGCCCGAATGGAAATACGTTTTTTAAAGTTGGAGAGAAACAACGCAGGATCGCTATCCTTCCGAGTTTCCAGGTAACGGCGTAGATGGTAACGGGCCTCAGATGGCAGAGGAACAGTACGGGCAATTCCTCCTTTTCCATCACGAACGATTACATGCCCGGAACGTTCGCCATTATGTATATCAGAACGATTTAATGCCACCAATTCCGAAACACGTAAGCCGGTATAAAGCAAAGTATAGGCAATGGCGATCGATCGAAGATTTCCGGATCGTTCCAATTCACGAAAAAGACGGTTCCTATCATTCTTGGGTAACGATTTGGGTGAAATATGTCTGGTATGGCGAATCTCTGGCCGTTGGATGTTCTCTACCAAGTGAGATTGCCCAATGTACCGAGCATAGGCTACAATGGCACTAAACTTAAGGTTAAGGGTAGTTGCTTTGTTCCCTTTATTCTGAAGATGCTTGACGTACTGCTGGATATCGTAACGAGTTAAATTGGCAAGATCGCCTCCTTCGGATTGCAGCCACTTGTGAAAATTGGCTATATGCCGTACATAATCCTCAACGGTTTTTTCCCGTTTTCCCTTTTCAAGAAGATATGCTCTAAAACCATCGAGTTCTACGTCACTTTTTTTCACCGTTAATCCCCTCCTTTTCATGCATTTTTTCACCTATCATAACCCAAAAGTGACGCAGAAGACATGTTCTGCGTCACTACTTAGTAGATGAAGATTCAACAGATGTCGATATAAATTCATATAATTGCAATCCAAGTTTACGACTACGGGTAGCTATAGAAATCGATCTTTTTCTTCCGAAATTAGTAATAGGCAGAGCGAACAGCTGGAGATGACCGATATTTTTAGCCATCAATTCGGGGATAATCGTGATTCCCATTCCAGCCGCTACTGCTCCAAGGATAAAGTCGCCAAAAGCTACCTCGCTGATAATGTTAGGCTTGTGGCCCAGCGATTCCATTTGTTCGATGATATGCTTCCTTGTATCACAAGGGGCTTGATGAACGATTAGTGGTTCTTCGCAGAGTTCGGAAAGCTCAACAGTTTTTCGCGAATGGAAACGATGATGTAAAGGAAACACCGCATAGTAAGACTCTGTAAACAATTCGCAACTCCACAAAGACTCCCCAACATATGATGTATCAACAAAGACTGCATCAAGTCTTCCTTCCTGTAATGATTGTATCAGTTCCCACGAAGTGTTTTGAATCATTAATGTCATTGGTCGGTCTAAAAGCCGAATTCCCTTGATCCTTGGCGGTAAATAATAAGTTGCCAGACTAGGCAGACTACCTATAGCAATAGGAGTAGTTCGACGAAATTGTCTTAACTCTTGACGAATCGCGGTTAGTTCAGCGAGTACAGGCACAATTCGATTGTAAAAACGTTCGCCGGCTTCCGTCAGTTCAATACCGGTAGACGTTCTATGAAATAATACAATATCAAGATCATGTTCTAGATTACGGATATGTTTGCTTAATGCCGGTTGGGAAAGACTGAGCGCTTTGGCAGCTTTAGACAAACTTTTTTGCTTAGCTGCTTCAACAAAACTTTGGAACCACTCTATATTCATCTGTTTCACTCCAATTGATATAACCAATTGTTATATCCTTCAAAAATAATGATAGTTCCGTTTGCCTTAACTCTTTGGTAATCTTTCAAATGTCCAAGCTCATTTAATTATAACATATCGGTTTATGTGGCTATGATGGGTTGGACCCAAACAGGATTTATCCAACGGATTGGGAATATCTTGGCTCTGCATCCATCAATCGAAATAAGGAGGGTTACCATGCGAAAAGTTCTTCTACTCACTATTGGCATGTTCGCTCTTGGGTTTGATGCCTATGTTGTGGCTGGTCTGTTGCCGGATATTGGGGCAACGTTCAAAATAAACGCTTCACAAACGGGACAAGCGGTTAGCGTTTTCACCCTTTGTTATGCACTGGCAGCTCCAGTTTTTGCAACATTGTTGGCTGGAAAACCAATGCGCCGGATTTTATTACTGGCACTCGCTGTATTTTCAGTAGGTAATGGGGCTAGTGCACTAGCCTCGAGTTTCTTCTTGCTGCTTATGGCACGTGCAGTTGCAGGTATCGGAGCTGGGCTTTATTCCCCGCTGGCCGCTGCAGCTGCTGCATCCCTCGTTTCCAAAGAGAAACGAGGCCGTGCCCTTGGTATGACACTAGGCGGCATGAGCATGGGCACGGTCGTAGGGGTTCCACTTGGATTGATCGTTGCTAAACATCTAGGTTGGCACGGGACTCTCTGGTTAATCACTGCACTTGGTCTGATCGCCATGATTGGGATTGTGATCTGGTTCCCAAACTTTCCGGCTTCGGCGCCACCGTCACTGCGTCAACGTGTTGCAATGCTGACCAATGGACGGGTTTCAGCAACCGTTGGTATCACTCTTATGACCAGCGTTGCGAGCTTGGGTCTTTATACGTATATCGCATCCATCTTGCATAACCTGGCAGACATTAATAACATTACGCCATATCTATGGGCATGGGGGATTGGTGGTGTAATCGGGAGTTTTTCCATTGGCAGTCTGATTGATCGAACGGGCCGACCAGGCTTGCTCATGGCCGGTATTCTAGCCATAATGGCTTTTGCCATGTTCAGCCTGCCATTGGGACTGAAATATCCTATTCTAAGCTTCCTGCCTTTTGTTCTTTGGGGGGCGATGGGGTGGGCCTCACAAGCCCCACAACAACATGTATTACTTCACTTACAACCTAATCACAGCGCAGCTACTGTTGCTTTAAACAGTTCCGCTAATTATTTAGGTAGTGCGATAGGTTCTGCACTTGGGGGAATTGTTATGCTAGCTGGATTGGCACCTTCTCAACTTCCGTTTGCTGCCGGTTGCCTTGTACTAGTCACCTTACTGGGACAATTGTTGGTTGTCTTAAGAAAAAGCAAGGAACAGCAAATAGCAAATTGAAGAATGAAAAAGACTATCTCGAAAAAAGAGGTAGTCTTTTTCATCGTTTTCCTTCAGAGTCCACATCCACCCAAGTAGGGACTTTTTTCTTAGCTTGATGGATAGGTCCTCAAACCCCTGTATTAGAAAAAGCTAATTTACTGTTACCGCCGGTCTATAATTGACCCAGGATCGCCGAAAAAGAATTGACCCACTCCCGTCGAATAATCCCCTTCGAACGAAACCGCTACATTTCTTCGG